>NZ_JBSPSR010000005.1:0-10767 GCF_059623105.1 Halorubrum orientale
GAGCACAGGTGTTCCTCTCGCTGTGCCTTCGCCTCGTCGTCGCTATCACCAACTACGAACGCGGAGACAATCCGGGAAGCACGATCATCACGGTGTGAGAAGAGTTCTATGACACCCTCGATCGTAATGCTGACTTCCTCGAAGTCGTTCGACTCAAGACTGCCGTCAGCGACGGCCTTGAGTCCTTCAGCGTTTCCATCCTGAATAGTCAGCACTGGATTGAACGTGTCGCGGCTACCGTCGTTGCCAGGATTGGTATCCAGCGGCGAACTCGAGGTGTCCGTCTGGACATTTAGTCCAGCACCATCATTGACATCAAGCGTGGTGGTGCCATTGTATTCGGCTGGGCCAGTAGTACCAGTATCCTCTTGGAACTCAGCAGCGACATCAATGGTGCCGGTCGTATCCGGTGCGAAGCTTTCCTCATTAGAGAAACTATCACCGGTCGTTAATGTACCGTCAGCATTGCTGCCACCATCGCCATCGTCATCGGTACCGTAGGTGTTGAACTGTGTTTCGTCACTAACGAAATTATCTCCTTCGTCAAGGGGCTCACCACGGAGCTTGACCGTTGCGCCAGTCGTTTGACCATCACGGAAGGCATCACCATTGAGCGTGATGTCGAAGTCTGGACTCTCACTGAATCCGTTCGTGAGGGCGGATTGCTGCGGACTGACACCCAACTCAATCGGATCGACCGTCGTTGTGACGGTATCTTCAACGTCATCTAACGTGTCTGTTTCGTCGGGACTGCCGAGTTTACCACCGAGGTCGTCAGTAACGCGAACATCAATTTCACCAGCCGCGCTCGGCTGGATGGTGGTGGTGTACTCACCGTTGGAGCCAGTGAAGCCGGACGAGAGCGTACTCGTGTCGTCATTGCCATCATCCGGACTCGCGTCTTGGATGACTTCGACATCGGCGTTACTGACTGCGTTACCGTCGGCATCTGTCACGGTGACCGTGAAGGACTGTTCTTCGTCGTACTGGATCGAGTCGAGCGTCGTGTCAACGTTCGTGAGTTGGCTCGACGGCTCGACTTCCAGCGTCAGCACTTCAGTCCCGTCACCGGAACCATCGTTGACACCAATGTAGGAGTCCGCAGTTCCATCCTCCGTATATGCATCGTTGTCAGCAGTGACCGCAAACGAGGAACCATCGTCAAGAGCGGTTCCTGCATAGTCGACCGTGATGCCACTGAACGTCGCGTTCCCGTCAGAGTTGAAGGTGGACGAGTAGAAATCGTCACCAGCTCCGTAGACAGCATCTGCTTGGTCAGATGCACTGTCGGCCGGGGAGATCAGATCGCTCTCGATATCGTCGAGGTACGCGGTCTGTCCGTCAGTGCCGAGTTCAAGAACGCGGATGTCGTAGGTGACACCCGCTCGAAGCACCGGACGGATCGTCGTTGACTGGGCAGCATCGGCAGTCAGGTCGCCCGCGATACTGCTAACGCGGTACTTTTCGTTCAGTGCGTCACCGGTAACGTCATTGTCAGCACCGAACGATCCTTCACCGTCTTCGAGATTTTGATCGTCGTCTAGGTCTATGTATGCGTCCGAGTCGGCGACACCGTCCGAGTCGGTGTCGACGTAATAGACATCGAACGGACCTTCACTTGCATCGAAGGTACCTTGACGGACGAACACACCGTTGCTCGCGCTTACGGTGAATGCGTCGCCTGCCGTGACATCAGCGTTGGTGACCTCGATATCATACTGAAGACCGTTCGATCCGGAAACCGTCGCAGAGGTTCCGAGATCCGCTTCGTCGGTACTATCGATAGAACCGGTGTCACCTAAGTCCATATCGACAGTCTCGACGACGCTGTCGGAGTCAGTGTCGACAAGTTGGAAGTCGATGGTTTCCTCGGCGTTCTGCGAACCGTCATCAACGTTCACGTCGACCGTCCCCGACATGTGGGTAGCAGTAACTCCCACATCTGCGGAGTCACCGTTACTGTCAGCATCAGTCGCCACGGTTGTGGCGGTGAGTTGCACTCCGTTGAACGCGGGGGTGGTATCGCCCTGCGTTAGAGCAACACCATCGTCAGCAGTGGGAAGGTTACCGTCACCGGCAGTGTCTATGATGACTGTATCATATTCGTGGGTGGCGTCATCACTAGTGTCCGCCAGTTCATAAGTGACCTCTTCAGTGGATTCATCGCCATCAACATCCAGCGAGAGTGTTCCATATAGTGGATCAAGGTCAGCTTCAGTGTGCTCTCCTGAAGCGGTCACATCGTCTGGCTTATCGGTAGAGGCGTCAGCAACAGTTTGCTCACTGATGCCAGTTTCATCTCCACCACCGATAGCTCCAGTACCTGTCGATGATGTGAGGTCAGCCACATCAACACCAGACAGGGAAACGGACTCTGTATCACCGATCGATAGCTGGTGAGCCGTCACCGTCGTCGCATTGGACTGCGCGCTTGCACTCCCAGCAAATGCCGCACCACCGATGGCCACCATCGAGGTGACCATGATGAACGCGAAGAAGACAGCACCGAACCGTTCGCGTGGACGCTTATTACCTGTCATGCAATTCCTCCGTCGGTATACCCGGCTGATCCGGATGTGTTGTCTACCATTATGTTGTGATTACGCATCGTCATCCTCAAGCTCGACGTGCTCCCGAAGGATCTCCTCGAGCTTTTCGGAGACGTTTTTGCCTTCACTCACGGCCTCGGCGCGAACCTGCCGCCACACCTGGCGGTCGACCTCGATGGTCGTCCGCGACTTCGGGCCGTCGCTATCCTCGCTTGTCATAGCTTCGCTCATACCGCTATCATCTGGCTATCATGCCTGTTGTGCTGTGAGGTGTAGCATTCGTCCTCGCTACGGTTCCCTCATTCATACTCGGACAAGTTAATGTTACCGGGTGTACCCTCATGTAGCGAATGCGCCCTCCAGAATCCTACTAAACCCTCACGGCCACGAATCCCGCGCAGGAGTACACCTCTCGTCAAAAAGGAGCCGGCTCAGATGCCGTCACCTTCACCAGTAGTGACAGGATACACGCGTCGTATCTGGTACCTACTCACCGTGGGATACAGGGGAGTAGAGCCGGGTCGCCTCGTGCCGGCTTCTGGACGCGACGCCTCACACCGGCCGCGACTCGTAGATCCGCGCCGACTCGTCGCGCGGGTCGTGGTCGTCCGCCTCGGCCAACCGCTCGCGGCCCCCCTCGGTCAGCCGCCAGTGGTTCGTCTGCCCGCTCGCGTCCCGGTCGAGCACCCCCGCGTCGTAGAGCTTGTTCAGCCGCTTGCGCAGGGTCGACTTCGCGTACGGGAGCGCGTCGTACAGCGTGCTCGAGGGCACCCACTCCGCGTCGTCGATCGCGATCTCGTACAGGATGGCGGCCGGATTGATGCTCGTCGACCGCCCCGCGAAGTGCTCGGCCAGGTCCGCCTCCTCGACCGGCGGGAGGTCGGCCGCCGCGGCGACCTCGCGGCCGGCCTCGGTGAGCGACCACCGATGCTCGTTCGACTCGGTCGTCGTCCGGGTGACGTACGCCCCCTCGAACCGCCGCAGCCGCATGTAGGCGGCCTTGGTCGACGTCGGCAGGTGCTCGGCGATGGCCGTCGTCTCGGCCGGCTCGACCCACTCGAGCACCCAGCAGAATTCCGCTTCGGTGACGAGGGAGTAGGACATACCGATCGTAACAAATTGCCACGTAAAACGATACCGGCGGTATACGCCGGCTACCACGCGATTCGCGCCGGCATACCCCACCACGCCGCCCCGCGTCCCGAACCCGCGTCCCGAACCCGCGACCGGCACCACGCCGAACGAAGCCGGGCGTGACGATCGAATCTGAAACGTTCGCACGTGCGACTGACCCACAGACAGCGGGCAAAAACTGTCACCGCGAGCCACAAAGTGTTTATAATCTTGTGTTGATATCGGCTGCATGAAGCGGCGTGAGCTCCTGATGCTCGTTGCGAGCGGCGGTAGTGTCTTCGCACCCTCCATGGCGAGCGGCAGTGAGCATTCCCTTGACGACGTCGTTGACCCCGACGCGATCAATCCCGACGAGACCGACACTCCCATGACCACCCCAGACGACCCCACCCCCAACGAGACCGACCCCGACGAGACCGACGCCGCGACCGAGACAGACCGCGAAACCGTCGAGCTGACCATCGAGCTGTACTGACCCCCAGGCCGTCCGTGTACCCGAGCTACTCTGACTGCCGAGCTACTCTGACTGTCGAGCTATCCTGACTGTCGAGCTATCCTGACTGTCGAGCTATCCTGACTGCAGAGCTATCCTGACCGCCGAGCCGTCTATTGTGGTGGTTCCGCGATCGAGTTTCATCGATCGCGTCCCCGCGAACGACCCCCACCGACGAGCGCCCAGCTACGATCGCCGACGGGCCGCCCCGAAGAGAACGAGTAGGATCGCACCGAGCGCGACCCCGACACCGAACCCCGGCGTGGTCTCTTCGACCGACTCGCCGGTCGCTCCGTCACCAGACGCGTTCGACCCCGTGCCGGCCTCAGCGGCCGAGACGTTCGACCCGTTCTGCGCGCCCGTCGCGTTCGCCTCCCCACCGCCCGCGGTCCCGTCGCCCGTGGTCTCGTCCGCGTCGGTCGTGTTCGCGACCGCCGAGCCGGTCGTCTCGGCCGTCGCGTCCCCCTCGGCGTCGGCCTGCGCCGACCCGTCGGTCGCGTTCTCGGTCGTCGCCTCGCCCGCGGGGTCGGTGGCGTTTTCCGCCGACGCGTCCTCGGAGACCCGCGTCTCGACGACCTCGATCGCGACCGACCGTCGCTGGTTCGTCCCCACGTCGACCACGCTGAACGAGATCGTGTCGCCGGGCGCGACCGTCTCCGGGGGCAAAAGCGTGAACGACACCGTCTCGTTCTGTGGCTGATTCCACACGATCCCGCTGCCCTGTGCCTCCCCACCCCCGGAGACGGCCTCGACTTCGGTCCCCTCCGGGGCGATCCCCCCGATCGCGAGCGCGTCCGCCCCGCCTCGGTCCACGGTGAGCCGCAGCTCGTCGCGCCCCGCGAGGTCCGTCGTGAGCGTCACGTTCGAGTCGTCCAGCTCGTACCCGGTTCGGGTGTCGCGCTCGGTTACGATCTCCACCTCCTCACGAGCCCGGTTCTCGCCGTCTTCGAGTTCGAGCGTGAACGGCCCGAGCCCGATCGAATCCGCCGCGAACCGGAACCGCACCCGTCCGTCGGTCCCCCACTCCGTGGCGTACGACGAGGCGAGCGTCTCGCCGTCCTCGTCGAGCACGTCGAGGGAGACCGCCGAGTCGTCCGGCCGGCGCGTCGTGGTCGCCTCGACCACGACCGTCTCGTCTATCGCCACCGGATAGATCCCGTCTGCGGGTGCTGCCGCCGGGTACACCCGCTCGATCGAGAGCCGCGCGTCGTCGTACCGGAACGACCGGGTGACGAGCTGGTCGTCGCTCCCGCTCGCGTTGACCGTGTTCGCGGCGATCCGATCGCGCACCTGGTCCCCGCTCCCCTCGAGCCCGGCGATATAATCTGCGACTGCGGCCGCGTCGTCGCCCGCGATCGGCCCGGACGCCCCCTCGCCGGGGATCCCGTCGCGGCCGAGCGAGACCACGTGAGCGGTGACCCGCCCCTGTTCGAGCGGCGCGAGCCCGATCGACTCGGCCTCGAACGTGCTCGTCGTCTCGTTCACGGAGACGGTGTCGACCACCGTCTCCCCGCGATCGTCGACGAACGCGTACGCGACCCGGTCTTGCCCCGGGGCCGTACCGTTGAGGTCGACGACCCCGTCCGCGGCGGCCACCTGGCCGTTCACCGTCTGGACGGTCGCCTCGAGCGTACCGACCGAGGCGGTGAGTCGATACCGCTCGCTCGAGACGTCACGAAAGTCCGCGGTCGAGATGGGCGCCCCGGGGTCGTCGACATCGGCCATGTCGGCGACCGCGATGTCATAGCGCCCGGGGAACGCGAGGATCTGGCTCCCGGTCGCCGTCGTGACGGTTGCGTCCGCGATCGCCACGTCCGTCTCGGAAAACGTGTCGTCCGAGTCGACCGAGAGCACCTGCGCGCCCGGCACGTCCTCGCCCGTGAGACTAACCGGTCGCCAGGCA
This sequence comes from Halorubrum orientale, assembly GCF_059623105.1. Classification (NCBI taxonomy): domain Archaea; kingdom Methanobacteriati; phylum Methanobacteriota; class Halobacteria; order Halobacteriales; family Haloferacaceae; genus Halorubrum; species Halorubrum orientale. The sequence goes on from NZ_JBSPSR010000005.1 coordinate 6,080, forward strand.
CCGGTGTCGCGGACGTATATCCCGACCGCCTCAGCACTCGTCGCCTCCCCGCGCACGTCCACCTCCTGGCCGATCGTGTACGCGCCGGTCGGCGACGCCAGCTCGAGCGTCCCCTGGCGGACGTCGACGTCGGTGTCGTCCCGCTCGAACGGCTCGAGCGCCTGCCGGGTCGCCGGTGGGTCGTACGTCCCCGCGCCGGCCGGCGCGTACACGAAGACGTCAACGCGCTCGTCACGAAGGTACCGCGTCTGGATCTCACCGGTCGCCTCCGAGCCCTCCACCTCGATCACGGCGTACGCGTACGCGATGTCTTCAGGGTCGTACGCCTCGTCGTCGGTCACCGCGGTCTGGCCGGTCGCGTTCCAGAGCCCGGCCGTCGTCGTGTCCCCGACGTTCCGGAACACGCCCGTGAGGTCGGCCGGGTCGACGCCCGCACGGAGACTCGACGCGGGGATCGTCACCAGGTGTCGGTTCCCGTCGAGCCCGCCGGCGACGGTGTAGTCGAGCCGCGTCCCCCGGGTGGCGTTCTCGCTCGCGACCGAGAGCGTCAGCGAGTCTTGTTCGGTCGTCTCGATCGTGTACGTCTCCGTGACCGCCCCGTGGTCGAGGCTCCGGTTCCCCTCGAAGCGGACGGTGTAGACGCCCGGGTCCTCACCGGCGAGTTCGAGCGCCAGCGTCTCGTCCGCCGTCGACAGCGTCGGCGCACCCGCGACGACCTGTCCCGTGACCTCGCTCCCGCTCGGGTCCTCGACGGTCACCTCGAGCTCCTCTGCGGCCGCAAAGTTCCACTCGGCGACAATTGTGAGCGTCCCCGCCCGATTGGCCGGTATCTGTCCGATGTCGCTGCCCGCCCGTTGCACCTCGGCGGTCGTGATCCGGGGCTCCTGAACGGTCACGGACATCCCACTCTCGGGGTCCCGGTAGGTCCCGACCGCCTCGTCGTCGGCGATCGGCAGCGAGAGTGTCGTCCCCTCGGCTTGGCCGGCTGTCTTCACGAACGCCCCGGCGTCGATCCGCGTGCCGTCGGTGTCGAGGAACGTCAGGTCCGACTCCCCCTGGAACACCGGCGTGCCGTTGAGGACGGTCGCAGCGCCTTGTGTCCGCGTCGCGTCCGCGGTCTCGTACCGGAGGTCGAACGAGACGGTGTCGGTGACCCCGCCCGTGCCGTCGCCCGCGGCGATCCGGTGGCCGGCGTCGGCGACCGCGTCGCTCGCCGTGAGCCCGGCCGTATCGTAGGTGATCGTCGTGGCGACCGAGGCGTCGACCTCACCCGCGTCGTCGGTCCCAGCGAGCGTGAGGGTGACGGCCTCCGCCGAGACGGTCGTCTCCGAAACGGAGACGTTCTCCCCTGACTCGACCGTCGCGTCCGCGCCGTAGAGTATCCCGTCGGGGAGGTCGGTCGGCGTGATCGTGATCGCCTCGGTGGCCGTGCTCCCGTCAACCGTGACGTCGAATCGCACCGTCTGGGAGGTGGTGCCGTCGGGGTCGATCGACACGTCGGTAGCGCTGTCGGCCGTGAGGCTGGTCGCGTCTGCGGTCACTGGCCCGCCGACACCGGCGAGTGTCACGGCTGCGAGGACCACGAGCAGACAGCCGAGCAGTACCGTCCCGCGTCTTCGGGTGGCGTCGGCTGCCATCTCACCGCCCGGCGGCCGCACCACGGAGGGCAGCTCCCGCGTGTTCGTGCTCGCCGTCTGTCGCTCGGTCGTCCCGCCGGCCGGGCCGACCACGTACCCTCGTCTGTGTCATCAGAAGTATAGTCGCACAATTGGGTAGACTACTAAATAGCTTGTGTCCGCGACCGACCAGTACCCACCCCACACAGTCGACAACACCCATACACAACACCCCAAACACGACACCCATACACACAATTTCGCGGTGGCGCGCGCCTCGCGGGCCGCGACAGCGTGCCCGCGAGCGCGTGCGAGGGATGAGCAAGGTGCGGCGAGGAGGAGCCGTAGGCGACGACTCGTCGCACCGAGTGAATCGGCTGGGGAGGGAGTGGCAGTAAGTGTGCCCGTGTACACGGAGTCGTCGCAGTCACAGCGCTCCCGACACCCACGTGTGGAATCGGTTGGGGAGGGAGTGACAGTAAGTGTGCCCGTGTACACGGAGTCGTCGCAGTCACAGCGCTCCCGACACCCACGTGTGGAATCGGTTGGGGAGGGAGTGGCAGTAAGTGTGCCCGTGTACACGGAGTCGTCGTGGAAATCCCCTCATTGACCGAGTCCGTACGCGTCTGGTGATCGCTGTGTCGACGAGCTGACTCCGTGATACACGGGGGCAGTTTCAGCCACACCCCCTGATACGCGCGCGAGAGTCTCTGTGTGACCACGACACCTCCGTGACATCCGGGCACAAATTGGGCCACCTCCTCCCTAATACACGCGTGAGAGTGACTATGAACGAGACGGCCGCGCGACACACGGGCACTACTTACCGCCACACCCTCCCCAGCCGATTCACTCGTCGCCATTGGCGACTCGTTCATCCCTCGCACGCGCTCGCAAGCCCGCCTTCGGCGACCTGCGAGGCGCGCGCCATGGTGGATGATCGACGTTCGAATCGGTTTGTGAGCTGAGTATGCGCGCATCGGAGAACGAAGCGCTTATGATCGAACCGGTTCCAGTACGAGTAACTCGCTGGTGTGGACCGCCAGTGGGCACTCGCCGCCGGACGGGCGCGACACGCCCGCGCGGGACGAGACGACATGTGGCCGGGGACCGGCCGAATCGCAAGCGTCCGCAGGCAACCATGGCACGAAGCTTCTACTCACACATCAAGCAGGCGTGGCAGTCCCCGAAGGAGGGGAAACTCGCAGAGCTCCAGTGGCAGCGCAAACAAGAGTGGCGCACCGAGGGCGCCATCGAGCGCATCGACCGCCCGACCCGCCTCGACAAGGCCCGCGAACTGGGCTACAAGGCGAAACAGGGCGTGATCGTCGCCCGCGTGAGCGTCCGCAAGGGTGGCTCGCGCAAACAACGCCACAAGGCCGGCCGCCGCTCGAAGCGCCAGGGTGTCAACCGCCTCTCGCGGCGGAAGTCTATCCAGCGCATCGCCGAAGAGCGCGCCTCCCGGAAGTACCGCAACCTCCGCGTGCTCAACTCCTACTGGGTCGGTGAAGACGGCTCACAGAAATGGCACGAAGTGATCCTCGTCGACCCCGCCCATCCCGCGATCGAAGCCGACGACGACCTCTCGTGGATCTGTGATGACAACCACAAAGGCCGGGCCTTCCGCGGGCTCACCTCCGCCGGGACCAAGGGCCGCGGCCAGCGGACCCGTGGCAAAGGGACCGAAAAGACCCGGCCGTCCGTCGGCAGCAGCGATCGGCAGGGCAAGTAACGTCGACTCGCGGGGTTTTCACTCGTCCGTCCAACGCCAAGCCGACTCGACAGTCCGTTCTCACACAGCAGCCATCCGCACCTGGGCCGAGTCTATACGTGTGTGGCAGCGCTTCCGTGATGAACACGACCGCACGACACCCAGGCCCAGTTTCAGCCACACCCACCCCAGCCGATTCTGTACGTATGTGACCGTGGCTGTGTGAGCAGGACGATTGTGCGACACACGGACACCAATTGGGCCACACCCTCCCCAGCCGATTCTGTACGTGCCTGGTGGTTCTGTAACGAACACGAGTTCGCGACACCCGGGCGCAGTTTCAGCCACACCCTCCCCAGCCGATTCGCTCGGTCGCTTCGCTCTCTCGCTTCATCCCTCGCACGCGCTCGCGAGCACGCCTTCGGCGGCTCACGAGGCGCGCGCCACCGCAGTGGTATATATGCTGACTTAGCGGGGAAGTCGTTATACCGGTCGCGAGCGCACGCGAACGTATGTCACTCTCGCTCGACTCGACGCAACTCGACCGCTACTCCAGACACATCATCATGGAGGAGGTCGGCCCGGACGGCCAGGCGCGTCTCCTTGAGAGTCGTGCACTCGTCGTCGGCGCGGGCGGACTCGGCGCCCCGGTCATCCAGTACCTCGCAGCCGCCGGTGTCGGCGAGCTCACGGTCGTCGACGACGACGTCGTCGAACGCTCGAACCTCCAGCGACAGGTGATCCACGCCGACGCAGATGTCGGCACGCCCAAAGTCGAGTCGGCGAGCGCGTTCGTCGAGGCGCTCAACCCCGACGTGACAGTAACCACCCACGAAATGCGTCTCGACGTCGACGAGGCTCCCGAACTGATCGACGGCCACGACGTCGTCGTCGACTGCACCGACACCTTCCGGACCCGCTACGTCATCAACGACGCCGCCCGGCTCGCGGGCGTGCCGGTCGTCCACGGCGCAATCTACAAGTTCGAAGGACAAGCGACGACACTCGTCCCCGAGGGCCCCTGTTACCGGTGTCTCTTTCCCGAGGCACCCGAGCCCGGGACGGTCCCCGACTGTGCGACAACCGGCGTCCTCGGGGTACTCCCCGGTACCCTCGGCTGTATCCAAGCGACCGAAGCGGTCAAGCTCCTACTCGAGACCGGCGAGCCGCTCGTCGGCCGACTCCTGTTTTACGACGCGATGGACATGACCGTCGAGACGGTCCCATATCGAAAGAACCCGGAGTGTCCGGTGTGTGGCGACAACCCAATCAAGGCGATTCGCGACGTCGACTACACCGGCGGCTGTCGGATCGACGCGGATTAAACGAACCGAGTTGTGAGGCGACATCAACCGGGCGAC